>NZ_AP041608.1:0-4605 GCF_055393515.1 Gordonia sp. J1A | reverse complement strand
GCTATGGCTGCCGCTGTGGCCGCTCGCCTCAGACGACCTCCTAGAAGGCGTGTACCGCATGTCCCGGGACGCGGCGCTCGGCCGCCGGTACATCGAGACCAACCCCGACGCCATGTCGAACTTGCTCGTAGTCGACATCGACCACCCCGACGCCGCGCTACGCGCACTGAGCGCACAGGGATCGCACCCCATGCCCAACGCCGTCGTATCCAACCGGGCCAACGGCCACGCACACGCGGTCTGGGCGCTCGCTGAGCCAGTCACCCGCACCGAGTACGCACGGCGCAAGCCACTGGCGTACGCGGCCGCGGTGAGCGAAGGGCTACGCCGCGCCGTCGACGGCGACACCGGCTACAGCGGACTGCTCACCAAGAACCCCACACACGAACACTGGGACGCCGAGTGGATCCACTCCGACCTCCGATCCCTCGACCAGCTCTCCGAAGAACTCGGCGCCAAGCTCCCACCGCCACGCTGGCGCCAAACCAAGCGGCACCGAGACAACCCGGTCGGACTCGGCCGCAACTGCGCGATATTCGAGTCCGCACGCCACTGGGCCTACCGCGAGGTCCGGTTCTACCTACCCAACCGCGATTCCGCCGGCCTCGCTCGCGCGATCGCGGCCGGCGTCGCAGAACGCAACGCCGACTACGCCGACCCACTGCCAGCATCCGAAGAACGCGCAATCGCCACCAGCATCCACCGATGGATCGTGACCCGCTCCCGCCTATGGGCCGACGGAGCAGCCGTCTACGAAGCCACCTACACCACCATCCAATCCGCACGCGGCCGCAAGTCTGGTGAAGCGCGCAGTCATCAACGCACGAAACTTCGGGAGAAGCTATGAGCGTGGCCGCTCAACCTGACCGCCGCAAACGACGTATGACGGCGCGTGAAGCAGCCGAACGGTTCGGTGTCTCGGCCCGCACAATCCGGTACGTCGTCGCAGAGGAACGCACCGAGTACGTCGGCCGTGCAGAGTCGCGGAGGGATCAGATCATCACTCTGTACCGGCAAGGTCTGAAGCAAAAGGCAATCGCGGCTCAGCTCGACGTGACGCCTGCCCTAGTGTCGATCCGACTCCGGGAAGCACGAGAGGCCGGGGTCGACCTGAGTCGCCTCCCCGCCGCCGACTCGACGTGACCAAGCAGCCTCATGGCTTGGGATGCGCGGCATGGATGGACCTGCTGATAGGCCGCGCAGCCGAGGACGCCTGACTCCTAGCTGTTGCTGGTCATGAGGTTGCTTACGTCGTGGTGCCTGTGGCGTAGGATGCAGTTCGTGGGAATCACGAGCATCGCAGTGACCAAGATCCGCCGCGCATAGCGGCGGAGAGCTAACCGCTTAACGCTCCGCCGCTTCAGCACCTCATTTGCTGGGCGGTGTGCTTGTGCTGCCCGGGTCATAGGACTACTGCCCCGGAGTAACTTCTCATGTCTACTTATCGTGCTGGCCGTCACGAACTCGGCCAAAACTTCCTGACCGAACGCACGACGATCGACTCGATCGTCGAACTAGTTTCTCGAACAGATGGCCCGATCATCGAAATCGGTTCGGGCGGTGGCGCGTTGACTCTGCCCCTACAAAGCCTGCGGCGCCCGATTACGGCTATCGAGATCGACTCGAGCTATGCGCTAGACCTTCGGCAGCGCGTGAATTCGAGTACCACAGTCGTTAACACAGACTTCCTGCGCTATCGGCTGCCCCAGAATCCTTGCACCGTGGTGGGAAACTTGCCGTTCCATCACACAACTGCAATATTGCGCCGGGTCCTCCACGCCGACTACTGGACCGCTGCGGTCCTTATAGTGCAGTGGGAGGTTGCACGTCGGCGGGCGGCGGTCGGTGGTGCGACGATGATGACGGCGCAGTGGTGGCCCTGGTACGAGTTCGGTCTAGCAGGTCGTGTTCCCGCGTCTGCGTTCACGCCACGTCCGGGAGTCGATGCAGGGCTAATGACCATCGCTCGACGGCGGACCCCGCTCGTTGATCCTGCGCTTCGGCCTATATACAGCAGTTTCGTCCATGCCGTCTTCACCGGTAAGGGGCACGGACTGCATCAGATCCTGCCTCGGGTGACTGGCCGATCCGGCAGAAGCGCAGTCAAGAAGTGGCTCACCGCCCAACAATTTCGGGGTACTCCACTGCCGCGCGACCTCTCAGCTGAACAGTGGTCCGAGCTTTTCGCGGTCACCGGTCAAAGCGCTTGGTCTACTGGGCAGATACAGGGCGGGCGGCGACGATGACGAATACCAATGCCCCTATTGTCGGTAGAAGGTCGGCGGCGACTCGTCGAGCGATGCGCGCACCGTCCGAAGTGCTAAACCGCCGCCAGTTCATCGACCCCAACGGCGAGAACAACCGCCAAGTCAGAACGACGATCACCGCGAGGCACCCCGGGCACATGGTCCACCTGGACGTGAAGAAAGTCGGACACATCCCTGACGGCGGTGGCTGGCGGGGTGCACGGGAAGAGCCCCGAGGCGCGAGCCACGGCTCGCGCGAAGACCCGCAGTTCAAGACCGTCTCGGCGGCGCGCCCGATCGAGCGAGTCGGGCCGACCGCGCATCGGGTGTTTTGAGGGGGCTGCCGAGCGACCGCTACGCGCTCGCTTGCCACTGAAACAGTCGTGCCCGACTAGCGTGTCGGACATGAGCCAGCAGCCCCACCGACACCGCGACGTTGACGACGTGATCGCCTCCGTCGAGGCCGGTATCCGGTTCGAATCGATGGAGCTGACCGACGCCGACCGCGAGTCGTTGCGGCGAGTCGATCGCGGAGAGAGCACCGTCGAACAAGAGCGCGCGCGACTCATCGCCTAACTCGGCATCGACTACACCGGACCGGCCAACCCACACCGCGTGGCACCCCAATAGAAGCGGCCGACAGTGCCAGCATAGTGCCTATGACATCCCCTACCGGACCCCACGGTGCACCCCCGACACTGTCGCAGTCCGAGGCCGCCAAAGCGTGCGGAGTGTCGGACGCAACGATCCGCCGTGCACGCAGGTCAGGACGGATCGACGGCGCATACGAGGACGGTCACGGCGGCTGGCGCATCCCGATTCCGGCGCTCGTAGCAGCCGGAATGCTCACCGCAGTGACACCCCCGGAAGGTGACATAACCGGTGCCGTGGAAGGTGCCACGTCACCCCCGGTACCTGATGCCAACACCGAGCGATTGCGCCGCCAGCTGGACGAAGTGCGGCATCGGGCCGAGCGTGCCGAGGCGATCGCGGCCGAACGAGAGCGCACCATCGAGGTGCTGCAGCGGTCGTTGCGGATGCTCGAACGCGGCCACAGCGAAGACCCACTGCCGCCACCGGAACCGACACCAACGCAGGAGCCACCGGTCAAACGCGGCGGACTGTTGGGCTTACTCGGCTTCTGACCGCACGTCGGGAACCAACGAGAACAGTTCGTCATCGAGGATGTAAATTGCAGACTCAAGTGACTCGGTACAGGCCAGGCGCGTGTTCCCGTCGATCGCGGAGTGCAGGTAAGACGTATCCGGCTCGTATCCCTCGCGGGATGACGCCGTTCCATCCCGCGAGCGGGACGCCGTCGCGGCCAAAACCCCCAGGTTTTGGCATATCTCGCTCCTGCGAATTCAGGTTGTCGACCACGCGGAGTAGTTCGGCTCGCAACGCTCGGGGAGTTCCGTTCCTGGGTGCGCCAGGACGCGGGCGAGTTCGCGCGCAGCGTCGACAGCAGGCAACCATTCCGACCCGGTGCACTCACCCTGAGCCAGTCCGAGCATGAGCGTTTGAACCGCTCCGGCGATCGCGTCGGGATCGTTGTTGACGACCTGACGGCACTCGGTCATCGTCGCTTCGTGGTGCACTTCGCGGACCTCGACGCGCACCTTTTCGATCTCGACAACGCGCGCCGGTTCGGCCGGTCGGTCGCGCAGCTCGACCGCGATCGCGCCGCTTTTAGCCGCCCGGCGTTCCTCATACGCGGCGCGTCGGCACATCTGCGAGCACCACAGCCGGGGCCGTCCGACTCCGCCGAGCTTGGGCGGGATCGTCACCCTGCACCGGGGGCACTGCTGACCGAAGATCGCCCGATCCTGCTCAACGCCATCCATACCGATCACCCTACCCAATTTCGTACGGACGAAAGTATCGTCGTCGACGAATCCACAATGCAAGAGGTGTGTCGGTCTATTTGGTTTGAACTGGGGTGATGAGGAGTTGAGGCATGGAACTGATGAGGGAGTTTCGTGACGGGACGACGACGCTGGTGTCGGGGTGGGGTGAGTAGTGAAGGTGTACATGTCAATGCGGGGGCGCTCCTGGGCCTCGCCCTGTTTCAGGCCAAGCGCAGCGACCCGCACACGGGACCCCAACGGTGAAGCGCTCTACAGCGAACCAGGCATTAGGCATGCCTAATGCATAGCTTGCTCCGCAAGATGCGCAGAAGCGTTGGGGGCGGGACCCCGTGCGCGGGGGGACCGCAAAAGCCCAGGACCCCGCCGAAACATCTGACTTGGTTCCTTGCCTACTTTTAACTTTTACGGCGTGTCTGCGGCGACTTCGCACCGCGAGGGTGCATTGTGAGCCGTGTGACCGTCGCTGAGGCCCCCGAGGGCGAGTTCGAGCA